>NZ_JBHVVN010000002.1:0-836 GCF_042882685.1 Pseudarthrobacter sp. NPDC058196 | reverse complement strand
ACCGGCACCGCCGCTGAACCCGCGACGGTCACCCTCACCATCACGACGCGGACGATCACCAAACGGCTTACGATCGCGGTCAACACCGCCTGCCGAGCCGCCACGGGGGTCACGGTCCGACCTGGCGCGGAACCCACGGGGGTCCCCGCCGGAATTGTTGTTGCCTCGGAAGGCCCCCCGGTCATTGCCGCGGTTGCCACCGTTGTGCTCGGCCATATGGATTCCTCCTGTTGTGAGCCGACCACTGGCGCAACTGCAGCCGCTCGTTTCGTTTCCTACGCAACCCGAAATCAAGCGCTTCGAAGTCCGTGTATCTTCATCAATTCTAGTGGAGACGCAAAATCCCCCGGGACAGAGGGAGACCTGGCGGCCGAATCGTGGCAATCTTCACAACTGCGGCTGGCTCCATCCGGCTCTGTCCATCCCTGTCTGCCTAAGTGCCGGCAACCCCCGCTCACATCCTGCAGCTTCAACCCAAGCGCCCGCTCACATCCTGCAGCTTCAACCCAAGCGCCCGCTCAGTTGTTGCGGGTCTGTTTGGCGAGAACTGTGGAAGCCGGGTTTCCTGACATTCGCGTCAGAAGTGAGCGGGCGTTGCCGGACGATCCGCAAGAAGTGAGCGGGGGTTGGTGGTTTGCCTGTCAGGTGTGAGCGGGGGTTGGTGGTTGGTGGGGTGGTGTTTTAAATGTGGGAGGCCCCAACCGTGTGGTTGGGGCCTCGACCAATGTGTGTCCGGCGGTGTCCTACTCTCCCACACCCTCCCGGGTGCAGTACCATCGGCGCTGTGGGTCTTAGCTTCCGGGTTCGGAATGGGACCGGGCGTTTCCCCCACGCTA